>NZ_CP084002.1:0-22421 GCF_020181675.1 Salmonella sp. A7
TCATAGCGGCTTGCCTGTGGTATGGCCGCACCCCATGCCGCGCCGCACATCATCAGTGCCAGTGCGGTAAACGTTAACTTTTTCATCATTCACCTCCCCGAATTTCGCGGTCGGTCTGCCAACTGGTGACGGTAAAGCCGAAGTAGTTGATCTCGCGTTCCGCATCGCTCATTTCCTTGTCAGGGTCAGAATGGAACGTGAACCGGGCATCCCAATACTCGTTTCGGGTGCTGTTATCAGCCAGACGGCGGATAATCTTCTTGTAGCGGATGGTGGCGACCCTGTCAGGGGCTGTCGCATCGGTGATCTGGTTTGACAGGATCTCCACTTTCACGGTGTGCGCCCCGTTTTTATAAACCTTGTCCGGGGCATTTTTCCCGGCGTAAAGCGCCAGATAGTCATCGTTTACCTGGGGGGAGTTGTAGACCTGCACTGTCTCGTAATCGTCCTGCAGAGAGGGATAGACATACCGCTCACGCACTTTGACGTAGTTTGCGGCCATCGCCTTTTGATAGGCTTCTTCTGCGGTCAGGCTGGTTTTTGATGTCCGGGTAACGTGTTCCACCCGTCCTGTGTGGTTATCCACGGTATACAGCTCAACGTCCGTCTGTTTCAGCGGCAACATCACGACCACGGCGACGAGCGCCAGTACCGCAATCAGCAGACCCACACCGCCAACAACAAAACCGGCTTTTGTGGCGCGTTTATCCCGGTCAATCATTTGCTGCTCAAAGGTGCGGGATTCAGCAATTAATTTCTGTTCACTCATGACTGTTTAACTCCGCCATAATTTGAGGTGTGTTTACGGGTTCTCCCTTACCGCTAAATGCAGATGGAAGCGTGTTCTGGGCGCAGCCAGAAAGCGCGCACAGCAAAGCCAGCGCAATCAAGCGTTTCATCAAAGATTTCCTCAACTGAATTAGAAATATGAAAATATAATTATATTTTCATATGTTGGTGTTTCGGGGGGATGGACTGGAGATGTCTGGCCTAGCTGTTGAACTTCTTAACCGCAGATTCTCTCGACTGTGCCAGCCTCCGCGCTTCGTTTCGGGCTATCATCTGCTCAATCGCGTATTTACGCGCTTTAGAAGCGTTATAGCCTAACTCACCTCCGGGCTTGCCGGGTTTACCTGCATTCGCATCCTTCCAGCCCTGAATGTTATCCTGGGCGGAACGTTTGGTTTCTTTAACTGCACCCCCGGCCAGCTTCCCGGCACCAAAAGCAGCGGCACCGATACCTACAGCGGCCAGCCCCTGCATGGATACGGTAGCGCTCGCCCCGGCCAGTGCAGCAGCTACTTTAGCGGAGATATACACCAGTATTGCGGCGCAGAAACCAGCAAGACAGACTTGTGCCCCTAATTCTACGATATTTGCCTTACCCGCTTGTGCGGTGGCTTCTGCCATTCTCGACGTTAAAAAATTTATAACAATACGTAGAGATAAAGCCGAAAATAGTATCGTTAATATCGCTGCAAAAATGTTTTGTAGCCAGTTGTTGAACATCGGACGCAGAAAACCATACATCAGGCAAAATATGAAAATGGGGGCTGTAATGCTCAGTAATAGAATCATTACTTCAGCTATCATTGAAACAAAAGCTGTAATAAGCATTAAAATAAATATGCCAAGCCAGACATAAAATTGAGCTGTCCACCCCTCATCCTTCACATAAGTGGAATTATCCATGTCATGTAGAGTTTTCCCTAATACTCTTGCGCTTTTCCATAAATTATCTAACATTTGCCAGATGTTTTCTCCTCCAGAAAATCCCTCCTTTAACCCATTAACAGCGTCGATAACGCCATCGAGATAACCACCCAAATTAGCCACAAAGGACAGGATGATAGCCATCCGCATGATGTCCCACATCGTGTCTTCCATAGGCGTAGATAGTTTACCAGCCAGCGTCTGATATCCTCGCCACATGATGTAGATGGTGACTGAAGCTGCTGCCAGCCCCATCATCATAGAAGAATAAGACATCATTAGACCGCTGGTAGCGTTGGTTATTCCACCAATTAAATTTTTCTCTACTGACGAAAAAATACCAGCCATGAGTAAATCCTCTAATTAAAGTCTACTTCTGGAGCATTTAGCTGCTGTATTTGCCAGTGAGCTTCATTAGCGTTTTTACAATTTTCTGATGCACTCCCTGTTTTCTGACATTTATCATAAACAACTTTCAATTCATCTGGGTGGTCACGATACCACTTTGTCGTTTTGGCTTCTTCTTTGCACCCAGCCAGAGAGACGATACTTGATATGATTGTAAGTAATATGATCTTTTTCATATGTAACCCTATTAATTAAAATTTATATCTGGAGCATTTAATTGTTGTTGATTCCACTGCTTAACACGCTCCGCTTCAAGCGCATTTTCGCGCTTCTCTGCTGCTTTCACACTCATTTCCCATTGGGTAGTAAGCGTGTTCAGCATGACAGATTTTAGCTGAATACTGTTTGCAAGGTCTTGAGATTCTTTCGAATCTTTGGCTAATGCTACCCTGTTGGAGAGGCTGTTGATTTCCCCCAGGGTCTGGCTTACCTGGTTCTGGATCTCGTCAGTTTGTTCTAGCTGGATTGCTTTATTGATAACCTGTTGTTTGCACACGTTGGCATAACTCCCCGATTGTGCGGTGTTGCAGGTATCGAATATTTTGTACTTCTCGTACAGCGCGTCGAACTGCCCGGAGGAGCCGCCGGAGAGAAGCAAATCATTCAGTGCCTGTCCGGGCTTGCGTAGCTTTTCGAGGTCGGCTTTCAGGCTCTTGGCCTGGTCAACAAAGCTGGCAATATCACGAACACCTGTGGCCGTCGCCAGTTGGTCTTTGTATGCCTGTATCTGGCTCTGGTAATGCTTCGCTGTGTCCATCCAGCGCTGTGCTTCTTTCAGCCATTCAGCCTCACGCAG
Organism: Salmonella sp. A7; assembly: GCF_020181675.1. Classification (NCBI taxonomy): domain Bacteria; kingdom Pseudomonadati; phylum Pseudomonadota; class Gammaproteobacteria; order Enterobacterales; family Enterobacteriaceae; genus Salmonella; species Salmonella sp. A7. The sequence continues at coordinate 2,918 of NZ_CP084002.1, forward strand.
CGGGTCAGCATCAACCAGTACGGGAATCCCCGCATGAGCCAGTGGGCTTGCAATGACGCAAGCCAGAATAAAGGTACGAAAGCGAGTTTTCATCGTATATCTCCTTTGGGTCAGAGCGCTTTAGCCAGGTAGGTATCGAGCCATTCATGAGGCTGCATTCCTTCCCGGTAAATCGATTCGAATATTTCGAGGTTGGGCGCATCGCCACTCATCACTTTGGTGTATCTGCCGATACCCGACAGGTCGAGCGTGACACGAGCGGCAAAACGCTTGGTATCGCCGCGCTTGAACTGATTTTTCACCACAACATACTGGCGGGCTTGCGGGTCAAGTCCTTTCACCACGTCGAACACTTCCGGTTCAAACTTCATACCGTCAACATAATGTGCGCGGTCGGCGTTGGGGTTCGCCGCCAGAATCTGTGTCCCGCACTGCTCAATCACTGCCGGGGCGATATCATCTTTGATAATCTCAGCCGGGGATTGAGTACCGACAACCAGCATCCCGTTCAGCTTACGGATGGTTTTCAGCTTGTTATAAGCAAAGTCCTTGAACACCGGGTCGCGTAACCACTTCCAGAATTCATCCATGAAAATGACCAGGCGTCGTCCGTCAAGCAGGCTGGTAATGCGGTACAGCAGATAAAACGAGATTGGCGCACATACGCTTGCATCGTCCAGGAACTCCGTTCCGTCGATGCCGAAGTTATCGCAGTTGCTGATATCGAACGTGTCAGATTCGTTATCAAACACCCAGCCGAACTCACCGCCCTGCGCCCACTGTGACAACCTGATATCCAGACCATTTTCCTGAGCTTCCTTTGTGGCCGGTTCCGGTAGCTGTTCCCTGAGTCGGGTAATACCAAAACGACGATATTCTGGCTCATCGCTCATGACGGCATTAACCGCGTCGTTCAGACGGCGTTCATCGCGGGGAGTGATGGTTGCGCCGTTACGGGTGCAAAGGATTTTCATCAGTTGCTTGATGAAATTGATATTACGTTTGGTTGCAGGCAGTGAGAACGGGTTCCACCCCGTAGGCTCGCCACTGATAACCCGATAGTAACGGCCGCCCAGCGCCCGGATGTTTATCTCCGCGCCCCGGTCTTTATCGAGGTAAACAGTTGTCAGCCGTTTGGTTTTTGCATCCGGGGAGAAGCTATCCTCGCGCCCGTATTTCTGCTGCATGATCTCAAAGAACGTCATCAACATGGTTTTACCAGAACCGTTCGTACCGAGGATGCAGGTACTGGCCGGGTTCTTCTCGTTGAATTCGTCCTTATCTGCCAGTGTGTTATGCAGGTTGATATAGTAGCCATCGCCTGACGGGGTGCGCATCAAAGCCATTGCATACCCCCAGGGGGCTTTATCGCGCTTGCCCGGATAGAAATTATGGAGTGCGGCCAGCTCCACAAAATTCTGACTACTCAGCTCCCCTTTACGTGGCCGCAGGTTATAGTTGCCTGGTAGTTGCGCCATATACGCCGCTGAAAGCGATATTTCTGCCGGAACAGGCGTTATCCCGATGTTGTTCAGCGCGTTACTGATTTCGTTCGTATCAGCAACCAGGCTTTCCAGAGACGGGGAATACACCATGATGGAAAAATGGTGCTTTCCATAAGCGATTTTCCCCGATGTCAGCAGGTCAAGCGCCACATCCAGATCCAGCCGCTGGGAAACAGCATCGTCGTCGGCACTCATCAAAAGGCGACGGGTACGCTTAATAGCTTTTTTCGCTTCCTCGCGTGACATGCAGGTATAGGACTGCGTAATCACATAATCGCAGGGGGCGTAAAGAAGGGAGTCCATCATCCCCGTGGCGGTTTCTTCGGAGAACTCCTTAATCTCCAGCCCCCGGAAATATTGCGTACCGTTGGCGTGGTTTATCTGCCCGGACTCCGCCGAAAAGAACAACGCTGCCGCGCCCATTACGTCATAGGCAGGGGTGCGGGTAACGCGAACTTTTCGCCACTGGTGCGTTAACAGGTATTCATAGAATGCCAGTTGTGACGAAAACACCATTTTCCCTTCGGTAAATGTACCGAGAGAACGTGCACCATAGCGCGCCAGCGCGGTATCGAGTGTGCTTTTGATTTCCAGCATTTCCAGCAACGCACCGTCCAGTTCCTTAAGTTTCTGGCTGTCTTTCATTCGTTTGCGTTCCGCTTTTTCAAGGCTGACAAACGGGCGATAGCAGACCGTCAAAAACAGGCGGTTACGCCGGAATGAGCCAACAGAGGCGTAGTAAAGACGGCTAACTTCATCGGCATACGGGTTGCCTGAATCTTGATGAAGATTGTCGGTAAACGTATTGCGGTCGTTATGGATATAGAAAGTGACGGGCATACCTTCGAATGAGCGGATTAGCCCGTGTAACTGGTTCGTCCCGAACTGGAGTGTTTCGTCTGACTCACAGTCGAACGGCGTTCCCATCAACTCCCATGTGCAGTACAGATCGCTTTTAGGCGAGCGAACCACATGCTGATGAATATGCGAGGAGTACGGGATGTACTTCTTGATGGTGGCACATTGATTCAGTTTCATGGCGTCGAGAAACTCCTTGATATCAACATCATCATGCTCAACGGGCATAAATGTTGTTGCGCCAAATAAACGGTTTGCTACCGGCTTTCCCTTTGCTCTCAGCCATACGGCAATCAGGTTGAACCGCATTGGTTCATTTCTGGTAAGGGATTTCATCACCAGAAATTGCACAGGAAGTAAGAACAGGAGAGCGACGGAAGTCCAGATAGCAACGATGATGGTTACACCCGTGACGGCCAGTAGGGGCACCATTGGCACCCCCCACAGTGCCGCCGGGCGTTTCATTGCCTTGAGCAGCTTTGCCATATGTTCAGCCTCTTAGCTCATCAGCAGAGCGCCGATTTCACTGCCTCCGCCAATTAAAATACCGCCAATGATGATGTAGCCGCACTGTGAAAGGCTTTCACCTTTCCACAGGGTCTTATAACCAATCCAGATCACGGCCACGGTGATCGTGATGGCCGCCAGACCATGCAGCCCGCTGGATACCTTCTCCATGATGGTATTTGCCCGGCTAAAACCATCAGCGAACGCCGGACTGGCAGCAAAAACGCTCATGGCCGGAGCCAGAACATAAGCAGATGCACGGCTGATTAATTCCTTTACCTTACTGAAAAGTTTCATTTTTCTTCCTCTTTCGTTGTTACATCGCGATTTCCGCGCACAACCTGCGCGGGGTAATAGACGGTGGCCGCCTTTTTCTGGCGGAGTTGAGCCGGAACGCCGCGAACGATCGCCCCCGGCCACACCACGCGCGGGCGCGTCGGCGCATCCACTGGCGTAGCTTTCAGGGTGGCCGCTGGGGTTGCGATATCATCGCGGGTGCCGGGAACGGCATAGCGGGTATCCGCCGGGGAGTAGCCAATCCGCTGTACATAGCTCGTCTTTGAAAAAGCGGGTTCCTGCTGTTGTCCGGTACTGAAATTGCCGGAGTAGTAGCAGCTCAACGCCCTTTTCAGGGTGCCGCCCCGCTGGTAGCAGTCGGTGATGATTTTTTCGTAGACGGAAAGATTAATGCAGGGATTGAAAAGGTCAGTGGCGGTGACGCCGTAACGCTTAAAATTGGTGCTGGTTATCTGCATCAAGCCAACAGAGTAGCGGCGACCTTTCGCCTCAATCTGATTGGTGATGCTGACTGCATCCTCCTTACTTTTTGGCATGTGGGTAATAAAGCCTTTATCGCCGGGTTTTCGTTCGGGCTTAGGCACGATCTCAGCGATGGCATAGGGGTTGTAACCGGACTCCACTCTTGCCACATCGAGGGATGTAGAAGGGTGAACGGTGGCGGCACACTGCATAGCCACCGCCAGAAAAGCAGTGGTGGAAAGCATGGCAACCTCAGAACAGAAAAATGGTGATCAGCCAGATGATGAACAGAACGAACAACCAGCCTGCGAACGCAAGCCAGGCATTGGTATTGTCTCGATTCATTGTGCTGTCTCTCTGCTTTAACTCACAGGAGCAGCCTGCGGCGCTGCGTCATCTTTAGGTTCGAGGAGTACCAGCTTGCCGGAAACGGAAATACCGGGCGTGATCATGATATTCAGTCCCGGCTTGCCGTTGTGGGCGAAGGCCGCACCAACTTTCGTCCAGTACGTACTTTTTTCCCCGTTCTCGCCGGGCTGGGTTTCCTGCGTGACATACACGTTATAGGTGGGTTTTCTCATTGCATTACTCCTTTTGTTTCTCTGCGAGTAGCTGCCGGAGCAGCTCAGTACGGGCTTGCTCACCAAATTCATCCATCAGGAACTGGAGAAAGGTGCTTGGCCGGATATTTGATTCAGACAGGTAGCTGATTTCACGGGCTTGCTTTGCTAACTCCTGATAGCGCTTTTGCCCGATGTAAATAACAGCCGTGCTTGATTTGCCTGGTACGCTTTTCGGCATGAGGGAAAAACTCCTATGAAAAAAGCACCGCAGCTTATGAAGCCTGCGGTGCAAGGGAGGTCAGGTTGTGGTTAGTGGTATTGGTTCTGGAGTAGTTTTGAAAAGGCTACCTGGCGTTGGAGCGGAGACCTTATCAGAGAGAGTTCTTGAATTTTTGCCAGCAAATCCGGGGCAATATTTCGGCACTCGATAGCATCTTCTTCAGGATTGAGCGCCATCAGACGGGCGCATTCAATCGCTGTTATCACTGATTTTGGGACGGTGCAGGGGGTTGAACCGAAGCTGACAAAACCATGCGCGCCCGGAATTGATGTGATAGTCGATGTATGCGTTATGTTGACGTCAAAGCAGAGGAAAAGATAATTAGGAAACAACACCTTCTCTTCCTGACGTACCGCCCGGCAATCCTTACGTGGCGTTACTTTGATATAGCGGGGGCAAAACACCTCGACATCCAATCCCTCGACTCTTCGGGTGATGCGTTCAACATCCTGATTGTTACAGTATAAAACGTACCATTCATACATAAGATCCTCCCTAATGGGCACAAGCCCCCATTTTCCGCCGTCCTAAGTTGGCGGAACTTAGAGCGCGTACTCATAGCTTAACTGTATAAATTTACAACTGGTATTTTATACAGTCATTTCGGGGTGTCAACATCAAGAACTGCTAATGATAATAACATCAATGTTCATATATGCAATACGTTTTGAATATCTGTACTAACCGTGTGGAACCTCTATGTATGTTTTGAAAAACAAAACAAGGTGATAGGTCATGGTTCCAAAACGTTTGAAGGAAGCGCGAGAGGCCGCTGGTTTATCCCAGGAAAAATTATCTGAACTGGTAGGTGTGGAAGGGGTTAATCCTCGGTCAAGGATGTCTAATTATGAAGCTGGACGGTTTGCACCTCCGTTTGAGTTCGTATGCCGTGTGGCTGATGTGCTGGGATATCCAGAGTATTACTTCTATATAGTGAATGACGTTACGGCGAAGCTACTTCTCCGGATGCATAGAGGAGAACAGAATTTGCATGAAGACATTGAGTTTGAGGCAAAAAAGATGGCTGAACAGCTTGAAGACGCAAGAAAACTGGTCGCTCAGCTCACTGAATGCCTGAAACATCGCCCGTAACCCTGCCGCGCTTCGCTTGTCCAACCCCTGATTTCTACACAAAAAATTTGCGTAAAAATCAGGGGTTACGTGTTTTAAATAGATAGGGTAACGATGGGAGGATGATCTATATTTATAGTCTCAATGTCATTGAGATTCATACAACTTTATGATTTTTGGTAATAAAATAGAGTTGTTTTTTGCGGGATCTTTGGCGAGATAATTGATCCTAATGTAACGTCGTGGTAATTTACCGACGTTTACAGTATTCATGCGGGTGGGACGTTCCCGGTAATAGCGTCCAGGGATGGGGGTGAAGCGAAAGCTCAACCCCTGAATGCAAAAACCCCCTGAAATCTGCTTCAACTTGGCGGGAGAGTCAGAAATCAGGGGGTCCAAAAGCAGGCGCTGGCCTGTGAAGGATTATAGCAAATGCATAACCTAACACAACCCCTCAGACTCGCCATAAGTGCGGGCGGGTGTGACTGATAAGAGTCTCTCTCTCAAATCGACCGTATCACCTACGGGCGTCGCAAAGCAAAGCCCCTGTTATAACGTTGCCTCGCGCAAGCGTCGCCGGTTCCTCAATCGGTGGATTAAGTCGCTGGCGACCGAAGCCGGGCGTATCAAAATCAAAAACGAACTTCGGCGCCGCATTCGGCACAGCAAGTATTGGGTCAATGAAGCTAACAAGTTCGGGCTTGAGGCTCTTTGCGAGCTGATGTTGGCCATCCTTGACGATCTGGATTTAAGGGACTGGCAAACCATACATAACCTTGAAACGCTGGCCGAACGTGCCGGACTTGCGACGCGCAGTGATGCGGGTCATAAGTCTATTTCACGTGCCAGCCGGGGATGTGATCGCCTCTCCTGGCTCAATGCCATTATCTCAGAAAAAGCCCCCTTCAATCCTTATGACGCCCGCTGCGCCTGCAAGCACATCGAGGTTACAGAGGATTTCTTTGCCATTCTCGGCATCCCGCTAAAACAGGTTTACCGGGAACGCGCCAGGCTGCTTAAGGCCGACCCGGAGGAAATCATTTTCTCCAGCGATGTCCGGTTAATCGCTATCAAGGTTGAGAACTGGACGCGTAAGGCCGCTGCCGGGTTAGCCAGGATGAAGGCGAAGCGTGAAGTAGCTCGCCAGCGTAAACAGGAATACTACTCCCTAACCTTTGCCTGATCTCTGCCTACTACCGCCTTAGCTGGCGGGGATTCTGCACGTCTGCACTAAACCTCAGTACAAAAAACAGCCTTAACGTACAATAATTTCCGAAATCCAACCCATCCCGCCTACAGGAATGACGGATTTTTCGGCGGTTCCGGCGTAGCTCTCCACAACTGCTGTATAGCTTGTGGGTAAGTGATAATGAAGTGCAAACGATATGCCGCAATTACTCTTTTGGTTTATCTTTTAATTACTTACGTATTAAAAGATAAACCAAAAAACAAAAGACATTACTGTTATCCCCTTTAAAAAGTGGATAACCGAACAGCATCGGCGCGAGCGCCTCAAAAGTAGCTCCCCACGCTAAAGCGCGGGGCATTCTGAACGAAATCGTGAGAGGGCTAACAGCTCGCCTGTTAGCCGTCGAGGGATTGGACAAATCCGGCCACGCCGGATGCGTCAGCAAATATCGCTAAACACGTTGCTAACACGCTCGTAAGCGGCTCTCACGACCCGCTAACGCGGAGATACGCCCCAACCGCGGCTTCGCCTTGTTGTGACCACTCCGACCGCGCACAGAAGCCTCTGAGCCGCTTTTAGCGGGGGATAGCTTTGCAGGGTGAAGAGATGGATAGGCGATCCCTTTCGATCCCTCATTGGTATCGGCGGCTAACCCTCAGTGCTACCTGTCATTTCATCCTGCCGCCTTACATGCGCTGACGCGCATCAACCCCCGTTCCTCAGTGGAACGAAAACTCACGCTAACAAGGTAATGACCGGATAGCCGCGATAACTGCCAACAATATTAGCTCACAGGTTAATTTTACCTTGTCTGAAATTAGCCTATAGGTTAATATTAATAGAAATGGGAGGTCACATGTTTAGCGTTGTTTATCACCCGGAAGCCAGGGAAGAAGCCACAGCATTACCCGTAAAAATCAGGGTGAAGTTTGACCGTCTCATCGGCAAACTGGAGTATGACGCCCGATTACTGCGGGAACCGGACACAAAACCCCTGGGCGATGGACTTTTTGAGATCCGCACGATGGGAACGGACATAGCCAGGGGAATATGGGTATACCACAAAGGCAATACCATCATCATGCTCCGGGTTTTCATCAAGAAGTCACAGAAAACGCCAGCGAAAGAAATCGATCTCGCCAAAAAGCGGTTAGCGGAGGTACTTAATGAAACTGGTAAGCCATAAAGAACTGCATAACGAGTGGATGCAGGACGATGAATATCGCGCTGCATGGCAGGAAGAAGAACGCAAGGAGAAGCTCAGAGAGCTACTTGCGGAATGGCGTAAACATGACAACCTGACAAAAGCGCAGGTTGCTGAACGCATGGGGGTTACACCTCCGGTTATTTCCCGCCTGGAAAACAACATCACCAAAGCCAGCATCGACACACTGACTCGCTACGCTCACGCCTGCGGTATCAAGAAACCTGTCATTGCCCTGTACTGAACAACCAGCCCTCCGGGGCTGGCCTTTTTGTTTCAGCCAGTCCCAAAATTTGGTTCGCCAAATGCCTTTTATGTTAAATCCACGATTTCTATATAACAAATAGCGATTAGGGCGGTTTTCTCGCTTCAAGGCGTCATTTGCTTATGTGATTTCCGGTCAAACTGGCCGACATTCTATAGTTAAAATTTTGTTAAAAATGCGGGTGATGTTAACAAATTTAACATTTTTCCATTTCCCCCGCATTTCCCTACGAACCGTCGATAATATCACTTTCTATTTTTCTATAATTATATAATAATATGATTTAGGTCACGGTGTGAATTGCCGCCAAACCCTACAATTGTATTGTGCAATACAATTCATATGGAGATAGTGTTATGTCCGATATCAAACCCGCAATTAAGGCATACAGTGAGCTTCAACAGGCTTATGACTGGTTCAATCTTTCCCTCTTTGATAAGGCTCTGCCGGATCTGCTGATTACGTTACAGCGCGGTCGTAACACCTTTGGTTATTTCGCGCCTGAACGCTTCACAGGGGAATCCAGCGTATCGGAGCTGGCGATGAATCCCGATTACTTCGGTGGCCGTTCGCTGGCCGATACCCTGTCAACACTGGTACATGAAATGGTGCATGTATGGCAGCATTACGCCCCGGTAAAAAAATGTCGGGGCGGCTATCATGATCGTGTATGGGGCGCGAAGATGGAGGAAGTCGGGCTTATGCCATCAAATACCGGCTTACCTGGCGGGAAAAAGAACGGGCAGCAGATGACGCACTACATTATCCGTGGTGGCCGCTTTCAGAAAGCCGTGTATGACCTGCTTAAAAATGGCTTCTCTATCTCCTGGTATGACCGCTGGTCTGACGGAGCAATTGTTACCTCAAAGATTAACAGCGATATCCTCGATGACTGGCTGGCCGTCACCGATGAAAACGATACTGACCTTATTAATCGGCTATCACTGACCGTCAGCAAATCCCGCCCGGAACTCATTCCAGACGATGACGATCTCAGCGTCATGATCAAACCGCCAGTAAAGGGTACTGGCACCCGCATGAAATTTACCTGCCCGGAATGTGGGCTGAACGCATGGGCGAAACCCTCCGCTGTATTGCTTTGCGGTGAGTGTCGGTGTGAGCTTATGGCGACAGAATAAAAAAAATGTATAAACCTATAATTATATTGTTATAGGTTTATATTTACTCTTTTGTGTGGCTGCGCTACACTCAAACAAAATCTATATTTTTCTATAAAAATATTTTAATAGGGGGTTGTATGACCGCTGTTATTGCACTGGCTAACGGGAAAGGCGGGGTGAAAAAGTCCTCGATGTCACGGGCTATCGCTACCGAGTATACAAAGGCGGGATGGGGGGTTCTTGGGCTGGATATGGATATCGATCAGGGGTCTTTCCTGGACTGGGGGCAACGTCGGTTGCGGAATGGTTTTGAACCTCCGGTGACAATTCAGGGATGCGGGACGGTTTCACAGGCGAAGAAACAGATTGAATCCGGGCTATGGGATTTGATTGTCATCGACAGTGCGGCCTATGCCACGAAATCATTACTCAGCCTGATTGATATTGTCGATTTGCTGGTACTGCCGACAGGGTTTAGCGTGGACGATCTACGAACGACTGTTACGACCGTAAACGCGCTGCGTAACAAAGGACATTCGACAGATAAAATGGCGGTGGTGTTTGCGGGGGTAAGTGAAAGTGAGAGTGAATATCGTGCGGCGCTGGAATACCTGCAACCTTGCGGCGTTCCCGTCATTCCGGGCGCTATTCCTTTTCTGACATCGTTCAGTCAGGCGCAGGATAAAGGGCTTGCTCTTACGGAGTCACCTTTCCCTGGCCCACGGCAGAAAGCTGATGATGTTGTGCAGGGTGTGATCGACCGACTGACAACGCTTACGCAGTAGTATATAATAATATAATTATATTTATCTATGAGGTGATATTATGGCGAACGTCCCAGCAAAACCGCGCAATACCAAAGGTGAGCCGCCAAGCCAGGCGGATACGGAACACGGCTTTAATCCTACCCGGAAAAGTGCTGATGGCCGTAAGGCACAGCTTAACTTATACATTGATATGGAGCTGAAACGTGAGTTCCGCTCCATTGCTGCGGCCAACGATATGAAACATGGGGAGCTGTTCGAGGCGTACCAGGAATTTTGGAAAAAACACCATTAAGTCCATCCGGTATCCTGCGATACATTCAGGTCATTCTAAGTAGCCTGATACTTAAGCGAGGTTGAAACGATGGAATACAAACTTTATCAGTACCGGCTAAAAGGAAAATACGAATACAGAAACCTCGTAGATGAAAGCGCATATTTCTTGCTGGCAAGATCAATGGAAGATGCGGAGGGGCAACTCAAGGTCATAATCCACGATAGATACGACGTTTATTATGTCAGAGAGTGCAAGTTTGATGAACTTCCCGCGATAATCTCAGAAGTCTCACAACACCGCTGTTAAAGGGCTGTCTGGATGTAGTGGTGTACTGATAGCGACTACATTTAATTAATGTCACCCGGTATCCCGGCCACTGGCCGGGTGATACCATTACTGAACGTAGCTCTGCCACTTATCTAGGATTCTTTTTTCCAGATCGACGTATAATCCGCCTCTGACCAGGAAACCGACCAGGGCAATAGCTATCAATGCAACGATGGCCTGAGCGCATCCCTCAGTAAACGATTCCGGCAGGTTTTGGCCTGAGTGCTGCATGATGAGGCCGAGTCCGAAATACGTAAGAAAGGTACAAACAAAGCCAATCATTCCGATTCTGGCGATCCATTCGGCCAATTTGAATGACCAGTATTTCAACGGCATCTCCCGTTTAATGTCACGGATAACCATAGTGTCTATCTTATGGGTCAGTGACTGAAATTTAGCGAATATCATAAGTCCCTCGTCCGTCTAAAAATTAACCTTACCATATCAGAATCATATAAAAATATAATCCTATTTATTCTGTTTGCGCCACTTCCACGGCTCCACTGGATCAGATGATGACCACAGCCCGATTTTATGCCGTCTGGCTTCTTCTTCAAGGCGTAGCATTGTTTCGTCACTGGCACGGCCATGATATCGATAAGCCCACGCCATACCCGCTTTAACCTGCTCTGCGTTGATATCGATACCGTCAATCATCAATGTTCCCAGCCAGCGGCCATAACGATCTGTATTGTTGGCTATGACCACCGTCTGTTTCTGGACGGCCAGCTTTAACAAGTTTTGCTTCGAGCGCTGGCCGAACGGTTGCCCCGATTCCGGGGCATCGATACCGTTAAGGCGAACTTTCATCATTTTGCCATCGGCGAGTACCTGGACAGTATCACCATCGACGACCCGGACAACACGGCCAGAAAAGTCCGCCAGGCAAAGGGCGGGGAAAAGCAGGGGCAGAAACACAAGCAAACGAGATCGGCATTTCATTTGTCACACCTTATAAAAATAGGTTTATATAAATAATCACTGGCCGCCGCTGGCGGCTGCTTGCTCCAGTTCATCAATGGTGCGAAAAAGAAACATTTCGCGGTTTTTCGCGTCGAACGGCACCGGAACGTTGTTCCTCATTACCGTTTTGATGGAGTCAAACAGCCGGATTAACGATGTTTTGGTTTTGTCATCCGGCATGACATACATCGCGTAGTGCCAGCGTCCGGCATCGCTGGCCGCCAGATGGCTGTTAATGATGTTGATATAGCGTGCGCGGGTTTTCATTGAGCGTTCAGTTTCGACGGCGACGATTGCGCCGCTATCTAACGTGATAATCCCGTCAGGACGATGGCGAACGCCAGGGTAACGCGCAATAAACTCCCCCCGATCACCATTAAGCCAGCCTTGCCCGCCTTTCTCTTCCAGTGCAATTCTGACCCGATGATTCAGGAGCCGGTGTTCCAGTGTCCAGTATTTGAGTTTCCCCGGCTCAAAATAACCGGGGAATACTTTATCATCGGGTTTAACCACCATCGCCAGCCCTTGCATGGTGATCCCCCATAGTGATTTTTTTCCGGCTATTACCGGGTATTCATGTTTTATCAGAAACCCCAATGCAACCGCTTTATTCAGTAGCGCATACGTTGGGCGGTGACTTTTACCCTTAAACCCAACCACCTTTTTCAGCGTTTTAAAATCGGAGTATGTTTCTTCTTTAAGGAATGTCAGCAATGCAAGCATTTTTCTGTTTGCGGCTTCTTTCCTTTCTGCAACGTTATGAATAAGCATTTCAGTCCTCACAGATTGATTGATGGCTTATGTTCCTGACTTTCATTTTTTTCTGGTGTGGTTTGTTTATACTCAAATGAAAGAAGTTCGATGTTTTCTTTTTTGACCTGAACCTGAAACATCTTTGTGGCTCTTGGTAGTTCGGTTGATGTAAATACAAAACCAACTTTTTCAGGTAGATTTAAAAACATATTACTGTCAACGTAGTAACTTTCTGCCTGTCTTATCATTCGGTCTGTATCCACTTTTTCCGTTAATGATAAATCAGTTCGTACTTTTCTCATTTCATCATCAACCAGGATAGAACCTGTCATTTTTGCCGCCCATTCTGCTGTTTCGGGGTTTTGGATTTTATAAATCAATTTGAATTTGGCGTTTTCAATGATAGCACCAATAACTGAATCACCATTTAAATCAGAAGGGCAGTCACGCAGATCGTCTATCGCCTGAAAAGCCATGAATATATGCACGCCTTTATCTCGTGCCGTTCCAAGTCCTTCAAGAGCAGGGCGAGAAAGATGATATTTCAACTCGTCGAGGAAAATAGCAACGGTACGCGGGGTGCTGTTTATTCTGTCTCTGGTCTCTGCTATTTGTATTAGCCGGGTCAGAATCATTCTTTGTGCGGAAATTATCTTTTGATTTCGCGTCGAGCCAATAATGTAGCAACAACCACCTTCATCAAAAATCTCTTTTAATGAAAATCCATTTTTGGCATTAATTGAGTTAACTAAAGCAATTTCTTCCAGTTCACCAAAAAATGCGGGGACATCTTCACGTAATGACTGAACAAAGTCAGTGTTAAATAAATCACGAAGCGTCATTCCTTTTTCATAAATTGCAGATGTATTTCTGGCTGCGCGACGGTCAGAGATACGATAAAAATCTGAAGCCTCCCCTTTCTTAGCCAGGCTAAAGCCAGCGTTAAATAATTCCTCCAGTTGTTCATGAGAGATATCAGCCAGTAAATCAAGCTGAAAGTTTAGCTTGTTTAAATTTATAAGTGTGAATTTCTTGCCTGCTTTTTTACATGCTTCCCTAAGTACGTGTGGTGCCCATTCATCATCTTTTGGATCTTCTACAAAAACAGCCTCACCTAAAAGGATAGCCTGATAAAGTAGAACGGTTGCAGTTACGCCTTTCCCGGAACCTGTTGTGCCGATAATTGCTGCGTGTTGTGTTTTGAATTCTTTTATGGTTATGTATTGCGGTTGGTCATCTTTGTTTAAGCCAATAAAAACACCTTTCTTTAAATCAATGTAATCGAGTGGATTGTATTCTATGCTGTCGGGTAACAGCTCTTTTACTTTGCGTACATCCGTTCTGGTATTTCTCTCCAGCTTGCTTTTCTTAATCATTCGATGTTTTAGGTTGTCAATTTCTCCTGCTAAAAGTCGTCGGGCTGCAATATGAAATATTAATCCTGCCGCCGTAAATATTATGGTCATGATCCACAGAGGAACTCTAAACAGTATGTTGTTATCGAGTGACTTAAAAAAGTAGCTCAACCCCTGAATGGTTAGCGGTGATATGGTGCCGAATATAAAAAAGAATATGGATACACACGCCACCGACTTTAACCAGAACGGGGCGTTCTTTCTTTCCTCACGGGGAAGGTGGAATATAAAAGGTAATGTAAGACCTGCGAGCAGAGATAATATGACAGGGCTGTTTTGCAGCCATAACAGAAAAAAGGAAAATGCATCGGCAAAGGCATTCAGCCTTTGCATCAGGTGGGAACCCATATCTATTTTCTCCATACGAAAACTGTCGTGTTGGGCGCAAAAGATGGGAGCAGCTTATAGGAGCGTAACCACGCTCCCATGCAATGCTCCCATAATATGCTCCGATGGATAGGCAAAAGGCGCTGATCGCCAGTGGCGATCAAGCCCGTTATCCGCGCTTTCAGAATACAGCCGACCAGTGGTCGTCTGTCCTCTGAAACGCCCGAATGACGGGCAACGGCATGTGTCATTACGTTCGGGCTGGACGCCCTCACTGCATGACACATGGGGGTAATGTCCCGGCTGGACGCCGAGCCAAAACCCCCAAAGTCAAAGGCGGCACACCGTCGCGCGCTACGCGCGACCAACCCCTTTAAGACGCTGCGTTTAGCCTATTTTTTCCTCGCAAGCTCGAAAAAATCGGAACGCTGCTTTAAAGGGGTTGGTCGCGCCTAATCGGCATATTCCCCGCTGGGGCGGGAAATATAGCCTGGCTGCGACGGTGTGCGGGGCAAGCCCCCCACAAAAACCGGCACGTGGGCGTGCCTTTTTGCTCGCTGGGGCGGCAAAATTTTTGCGGCTCCCCCCGGCCTGCTCAATTCGCTGTGGGCGAATGTTCGCAGGTGGGCGCGGTTCCTGAAAATTAGCAATTTCTCCGAAATTGAATTTTCTTTCCGCGTACCACTTCATTATTTTTCGTCTTAACAATTTCTTCGAAATTGAAGCCAAAAATAATGAAGCCTTAAAATCCCGTCGCCTGTTAGTCTGTGTGTTGTACAATACACTCTTGTTTTGTGTGATTACATCTGCTCGCGGTATATCTCAGCCCTGCACTCCCTTTCAGCTTCCAGAGCGTCACTGTAGGACGCATCATCAATTTTCGCGCCTTTGCTTTCGGCATAATGTCTTAATTTATTTGCGTCAGCTTCATTAAGTACTGAAAGATGATCGCGCAAAAGACCGATAAGCCTGCTTTCGTATATCTCATAATACAGCCCACAACCACTGTGGGCTTCTTTAGATAACGTGTCATATACAAGGGCTACCGATATCCTGTCCTGATTACGAGAATGTATATTTCGGATAAATAAGTCTTCTTTTTGCATGTTGTACCTTTTACAGTAAACAGGGGGTGTTATGCGGATTATTACTATCCTCTGACCTTGCCGAACTTAGACAGTATTTTATTTACTGCCTCCGGGTCTGCGCTGGGACATTCACCAAGAAATGCTTTTCTCGCATTCAACGTATGGTTAGGTAAGAAACCATGCTTATTCTTTTTGACTATATTAAAAAAAGCCTTTTCTGCTGAGCGGCATTCACTTCCACCACTGTTACCCGTTGCTTTTCCGTACATGCAAAGAACAACTTCGCACGGGTCAGCGGCAAAGGAATAAATTGGGGTTCCTGCGGCCATACATAATACAGCCGCCGCGATAACGGTTTTATTCATGGTAAGTCCTTATTAGGTTGTATTACTTAAATTGATTAGCGAGAGAAATAAATAGTGGTTTCTCTGCACGTCAGACAATTAAAGACAGGCTGGTATTCAATAACACCTTTTGCGCCATTCTGGCGAAGCCAGTTTTTGGCATTAAAGAAATTAGTGCCGGATTGTGCAGTGACGACAATTCGTGTTGAGTGGGCGACTGCGTAAAATACGGCTGGAGTCCATATTGTATCGTAGAAACTTTGTGCGCTGATTGATGATGTCCATTTACTGTTAACTGTCGGGGAAGGGACTATAACGTTATTGTCGCTCCATTGCGGTAAACTGGTATTTAATGGGGCGGCGGCTTTATCCCACTCTACAGGAACGGGAGGCGGTGGCGATGAACATCCGGTAACTATTGCTGCCAACATGATTACTTTAATTTGTTTTATCATGCTTTCATTTCCTCAAAATACTGATTTCGATGAATTGGACGGAAATAAATGTCATTCATACGGCGGACATTTCCGTCTAAATCAATACTCACAATCACGTCCAGGCTATCCAGAACCTTACGTAACATAAATGTATAGGGGAGCTGGGCGCACTGTGGATTTTCATAGCAACGGGTAATAAACCCATCTATAGCTTCTTTCGCTGATCCTGCATGAATGGAGGTCATACTCCCTTCATGGCCGGAACCTGTTATTTTAAGGAAGTCCCAGGCTTCCGCACCGCGAACCTCTGTTAATAAAATGCGGTCAGGGTTCATACGGTAATTCCAGCGTAAAAGGCTCGCCGGGGTAACGATAGAACCTTTTTCATCTGATGATTCTGACGGATAAAAAAGATGGACGTAGTTTTTATGGATAAAGAACGTGATTTCCGGGTTGTCCTCAATGGTTGATATCCGAAGATGTACCGGAATATATCCTATCAACATTTTCATATAGGTGGTTTTCCCGGTACTGGTTTCCCCGGCGACCGCGAGAGTTTTACCGTACTCGACGCATTTCTCCATAAACAGCGGAATATTTTTTGTATTGTACAATGCAATTAATTCCTCGTCGTGCGTCTCCGTTTTTTCCTCGCCTGTTACCCGGTTATAAAATCCCGCATCGATGTATGACTGATGCGGGATTTGTACCTTCGATGGCTTACGGATGGTGATAGATACCGTATCGCGCTCACAGGCCGGAGGAACAATCACCTGGCACCGTTCGCCAGATTCCAGCGTGGCTGACAACCCCGGCTTAATATCTTCGATATTGTCGCCGTGGTGCTTTGCCAGGCACCTGGCAAAGTTGTAGCAATCCTCATAGGATAAAGGAACGGCGTGCTGCTCCCATACGCCGTTGATTTTGGTATACAGCTCACCTGGGCGGTTGACGGCGATCTCCGTCAGGCCGGGAAGCTCCAGAAAGTCGCCAAAGAAACGTTGTTTATAGCGGTCGAGGGAGATATTTTTAGCGGTCATTTTTTACCTCTTTCATTCGGGAAGATATTTCACCAATCGACGTAATCAATCGTGAAGCAACAGCAATAATCCAGGCCATCTGGAGAATGTTTGAAATTGTTTTCCCCAACATGATGGCTTCACGATCAGTTAAAGGACGAAAGTGATGCCAGATTTGATTGATGACAGTCCAGGCTGACTCTGGTGCAAAAAGCAGCACGGCAAATACCATTACCATTAGTACGACTGGCACATCACGCAGGCTACGCGCCAGAATTCGGGCAGCAAAAATTATCAGGATAGAAAGCTGTTTTCTGATTTCAGGTGTCATATGTATCCCTCTTAATGTTTGATTCTCAGTGTATAAATGTTTGAGAAATCAATATCCTCGCCTGTTATCAGGTTGATGATTTCGCCCTGGTTCTTATAGAGCGTTGGGGGAATATTGATGCTGTTCTCCAGCGTGGTACGCGCCATATCCGCCATAGCCTGGCGGCTGTTTTCCGTATAGTCCGTATTGCGGTCTTTTTTACCCGCGCTGTTGGATGCCCATGCGCCAATATCGGGGATCATGCCGACCATTAACGCGCCGCCGAACCGTTCCCAGAAGTGAGAATCTATCCAGCCATCAACGCCAGCCTCGCCCAGCTCGCCAGCCGCGCTGGTGTCAACCAACGGGATATCGAGATAAGGCGGCTGGCGGGTGCGTAGCTTCGTCGCAATGATGAATGCCCGCCCTTGCCCGTGCTTCATGCCTTCTTCCGCTATGGCGCGGTAAAGTAATGATGCTGTGGTGCCTTTCTCTATCAGCTTCGTGTTGCCGCTGGCGCTCCAGATGTCAGTAGTGACAGTGCAGCGAAGTTTCCCCGCCCGGTCAGATACAAAGCGGCGATCCAGTGAACAGGGGATCGAGGTGTTTTCCGGGATGTAGAGGTCAGGGTTATAGGGTATGCGCCGTACTTGTGAGAGACTTTGTCCTGATGACGGTGCGGCGGTATTTTGCGGCTGACCGGGAGGTGTGGCCGCGCTGCTGTCCTGTTGTCCGGTGGTTGTTGCCGATGTCAGCGTCATTTCCTGCTGCCGGGTTTTTACCTGGTTCTGTGTGGTGGCCGAACCATCACGACGAATAAGAAAGCTGGCTTTGTTGAGTTCTGGCGGGGCGGCCGGAGCCGCCTGCCCTGTTCCCCCCGTACTGCTCTGGCCGTTATCCTGTTGCTCTGGCTCTTCTTCGGCTGTATCGGTGGACATGCCGAGATCGTTACGTTGCCGGTAATCGGTTTTGTTCGTCTGCGGGGTTGTGTCCTGCTTCTTTTCTTCCGTGGGCTGCCACAGGATATTGCGATAAACCCAGTTACCACCCCATGCCAGGAAGATAAGCGCGACCGCGACAATGGCAAGAAAGGCGGTTGCTTTGCCCCGTTTGCGCTTTTTCAGCTTGTTAACGGCGGGTTGTACCGGGTCTTTTTCTTCGTCGTCCTGCGCATTGAGAAGCTCGGCCTCCCTTTTAGCGCGGGCTTCCCGCTCAAGCGTGGCAATATCATCCTCAGCGTGTGCCGGGGATGCCTGCGCTTCATCCGGCACAGGCACTTTGTTTTCGTCGTTCATATGCATGTTTCCTTTTATAAAAATATAAAACTATTTTTATAGGTTAATTGGATTCCGGTTTTTCCACTCTTTCCACCTGCCGGGACACGGTGGAACCATCGGCGGCGTGTACCTTGCCAAATCCGCTATTTTCCAGACCCACAACGGCATTACCGGAACGCAGTACCAGGCGTGGCGTCACCTCCTGAATTACCAGTACGGTGAAGTCGCCTTTCTTCTGGATACTGCTGTTAACTACATGCTCTTTGCCGTTCAGCTCTTTGGTTACGGAAGGAATGGACTTAGACGGGGAGAAGCCTACGAACGTAAAGCGGCCATCGTCGTAAGCAAAATCGGGAACAATGTTGAAACTGCCTTTGCCCGGATATTTGGTGTAACTCCAGTTGCGGGGCGTCTGCGCCGAGTTCAGCGCTTTCTGGACGCTGGCCTGTTGCTGTTTCAGCTCCCACTCGCGCTGTCTGGCCGTCGCCTCCCGGCTCGCTTTGTCCCGTTCTTCGCCCGGATAGCGATAGCTCACCTGGAAAGCGGGTTGTTGTGCCGATTTATCATCGATGACATTCAGCTCGACGTTGTACAGGCGCTTATTCGTGACAACCAGCATGTTGGTATGCCAGTCCCGGCTGTTCGGGGGGATCACGACTTGCGTTGTGTTGCCATCTTCTCCGGGCGCTCCCTGTGTGAGCGCGACCGGGCGAACGTTGACCCGGTTTGCATCCGGCGTGGCTTCCCACGCCTCATCAAAACCGGGTTTCGCGCTTATGACCGCCTCATCGTTATCAAAGACCAGCGTTGTCATAAAGCCGGGTTTGGTGTTAACGACGGTGACGTTCTGCGGGTTATAGATAACCTGCTGCACGCGGGAG
>NZ_CP084003.1:0-2699 GCF_020181675.1 Salmonella sp. A7
ACTGGCGAGCAGCAAACTTCACACATTGCGATCTGACCAATTCGGAGTTAGGTGACTTAGATATTCGGGGTGTTGATTTACAAGGCGTTAAGTTAGACAGCTACCAGGCATCGTTGCTCATGGAGCGGCTTGGCATCGCTGTGATTGGTTAGTTCAGCGTTTACACCGGGAGATGCGTTTGACGATTTACTTTTAACCAGTACGACTCCTGGCAAGCATTGTGAAACGTTTTCTCCAGTGGACGAATATCCTGACCTACCGCATCAACGACATGCCATCTAATGCTGCATTCTGGACAGGAATTTGATGAATATCTAACCAATTCATTTTCGCGAGAACAACGAATAACCACTCCCGAATCATGAAGCCATGTCTTAACGAAAATATGGCTAACTCATAGCAAAAAAAAAGCCCCCTAAGGGCTTTTTTTTGTACCTGACGGTCAGACCGATTAAACATAACATCCCTTGCCCGCACCCCCGCAGGCGCCCTCAGCGCAATCCTGCTGCATCAGGGCCGTTTCCAGCACCTTTCCTCACCAGTATCCCGGAAAAACGCCCCTGATGATTTCTGCGCGACTGCATGGCTATGCACGCAGGTGAATGGCAGGTGATTTCGCAGCGTCAGCACCACTAAACCGCCAAAAGCCAAAATCAGCGGCGCGGCGCGCGCGGACGTGACCAGGCAAAATCGGACTGCTGCCGCTCATCCTCACGTAATGCACGCTGGCGGTCGGCGTAACGCTGCAACTCAATTTGCGCACGCGCTCTGTTCAGGACGATGTGCCGGTTAGGCTGATTTAGCTTTTTACCTGACGCTCTTTCAGCTGCGGCAACAGCATCATCAAGAAATTTTTTCTCTGCAGGCGTCAAGTTTGTCAGTCTGGCCATAACGTTCTCCAGTCAGAATAAATCAGCACAGTCTGCCAGACACAGTAGAAACGATGAAGCGCCAGCGACGGTGAAAGGCAGTCAGAAACGGTGAACGGGAGCGGATTTTAATCCGGTGCCGTGAGGCGTTGGACAAGCCGCAGGCGCGTCATTAGCTTTTAGCCGGTTTCGGGGCGCAGCCCTGAACCAGTCACGTAGCGCTAGCGGAGTGTATACTGGCTGACTATGTTGGCACGGATGTGGAAATCAGTGAAGTGCTTCATGTAGCAGGAGAAAAAAGGCGGCACCAGCGCGTCAGCAGGATATGTAGTACAGGATATATTCCGCTTCCTCGCTCACTGACTCGCTGCGCTCGGTCGTTCGGCTGCGGCGAGCGGTGCCGGCTTACAGGCGGGGCGGAAATTTCCTGGGAGATACCAGGAAGGAGCTTAACAGGGAAGAGATAAGGCCGCGGCGAAGCCGTTTTTCCATAGGCTCCGCCCCCCTGACAAACATCATGAAATCTGACGCTCAAATCAGTGGTGGCGAAACCCGATGCGGCTTAAAGATACCAGGCGTTTCCCCCTGGTGGCTCCCTCGTGCTCCCCCGCATTCCTGCCTTTCGGTTTACCGGTGTCATTCCGCTGTTATGGCCGCGTTTATCTCATTCCACGCCTGACACTCAGTTCCGCGAAGGCAGTTCGCTCCTGGATGGACTGTATGCACGAACCCCCCGTTCAGTCCGACTGCTGCGCCTTATCCGGTAACTATCATCTTGAGTCCAACCCGGAAAGACACGACTTATCGCCACTGGCAGCAGCCACTGGTAACTGATTTAGAGGAGTTAGTCTTGAAGTTATGCGCCTGTTAAGGCTAAACTGAAAGAACAGATTTGGTTACTGCGCTCCTCGTAAGCCAGTTACCACGGTTCAAAGAGTTGCTGCTCTGAGAACCTTCGAAAAACCGCCTTGCAGGGCGGTTTTTTCGTTTACAGAGCAAGAGATTACGACGCCACAGAAAGGATCTCAAGAAGATCCTTCACCGTAATGGAAATCTATCCAATCCGAGCACATAGGATACACATCGTTATAACGCTGGATCTGCGTGAATTCCAGCAGCAGCAAGAGAAAGACTTTCTACAAACCAGCTTACAGCAGGCTAAATTTAACCAGAAAAAAGCCGCTGAATTACTGGGTCTGACTTATCATCAGCTACGTGCCTTGCTGAAGAAACACCAGATCTAATACGCATTTGCAGGTGTCATACTGGCGGGTTTGACGCATAACGTCATAAGGTTTACCATGGCGTCATTACTGTATAAAAACACAGGCATAGATATGACTCTGGCATTAGTTGGCGAAAAAATTGACAGAAATCGCTTCACCGGTGAGAAAGTTGAAAATAGTACATTTTTTAACTGCGATTTTTCAGGTGCCGACCTGAGCGGCACTGAATTTATCGGCTGCCAGTTCTATGATCGCGAAAGTCAGAAAGGGTGCAATTTTAGTCGCGCAATGCTGAAAGATGCCATTTTCAAAAGCTGTGATTTATCAATGGCAGATTTCCGCAACGTCAGTGCCTTGGG
Organism: Salmonella sp. A7; assembly: GCF_020181675.1. Lineage (NCBI taxonomy): Bacteria > Pseudomonadati > Pseudomonadota > Gammaproteobacteria > Enterobacterales > Enterobacteriaceae > Salmonella > Salmonella sp. A7. The sequence continues at coordinate 2,455 of NZ_CP084003.1, forward strand.
CATTGAAATTCGCCACTGCCGCGCACAAGGCGCAGATTTCCGCGGTGCAAGCTTTATGAATATGATCACCACGCGCACCTGGTTTTGCAGCGCATATATCACTAATACTAATCTAAGCTACGCCAATTTTTCGAAAGTCGTGTTGGAAAAGTGTGAGCTGTGGGAAAACCGCTGGATGGGGACTCAGGTACTGGGTGCGACGTTCAGTGGTTCAGATCTCTCCGGCGGCGAGTTTTCGACTTTCG